>NZ_QORY01000068.1:0-1238 GCF_008368755.1 Bacillus sp. AR2-1 | reverse complement strand
GTCAATACGCTCTTTATCCAGATGGATATGCATTTGAACTTCGGACAAAAGTAGCAGAGCAGTTAGGTGTCAAAGCAGAACAACTGTTATTTGGTAGTGGATTAGATGAAGTCATTCAAATGATTAGTCGTGCATTACTACATGAAGGAACAAATGTTGTAATGGCGAATCCAACATTCTCGCAATACCATCACCATGCTGTTATTGAAGAAGCAGAAGTTCGTGAAGTACCACTTAAAGATGGCATTCACGATTTAGATGCGATGTTACAGCAAGTAGATGATAAAACGAAGATTGTATGGATTTGTAACCCGAATAATCCGACAGGTACATATGTAGAGAAACAAAATTTACTTTCATTTTTAGAATCAGTTCCTAAGTCAGCGCTCGTTATTATGGACGAAGCATATTATGAATATGCGGGGGCAGAAGACTATCCGCAAACATTACCACTTCTTGAACAGTATGAAAATCTTATGGTTTTACGCACGTTTTCAAAAGCATATGGTTTAGCTGCTTTCCGTATCGGATATGCGGTTGGTAATGCGAATTTAATCGGGCAGCTAGAAGTAGCAAGGTTACCATTTAATACATCGACTGTAGCGCAGGCTGTAGCACTCGCTGCATTAGAAGATCAAGTATTTTTACAAGAATGTGTGAAAAAAAATGAAGAAGGATTAAATCAATATTACGCATTTTGTAAGGAATATAACGTATTCTATTATCCATCTCAAACAAATTTCATTTTCTTAAAACTCGGTATTCCTGGTAATGAGGCTTTCGAACGATTAATGAAGAAAGGATATATTGTTCGTTCTGGTGCTGCATTTGGTATACATGATGGTATTCGTATTACTGTCGGTTTGAAAGAAGAAAATGATGAAATTATAGAATTATTGAAAGAGCTTGTAAACGAGCAAGTAAAGAAAGAAGAAACATACTCTTAAGAGTTTGTGAAGGCTCCTAATATAGGAGTCTTTTTTATTTAAATGAAGGCCTGTAAAGCTTGATCCGTGCGTGTTAATAATTAATAAGGGAAGTTATTTGCACGGTAATGAAAGAAAACGGTACAATAGAAAGTAGTAATGCGGTATCGGTGTCATGTTTGAATCGTTGTCAGTGAAAGTACAAGATGAAGTATGCTCATTCTAAAGGTTGCGTTCGTACACCTAGTTGCTTATGATAAAGTGAAACTTTAATCAGTGAGGGGATGCTCATCCCCTCACTGATTATTAGCC
>NZ_QORY01000067.1:0-1238 GCF_008368755.1 Bacillus sp. AR2-1 | reverse complement strand
CAACTAAAGTAGCGTTAAATGCTTTAAAAATAACGAATAAATAATTACTCCTACTTTACGGTACTTATATTTTGAAAGACATACTCGTGTCTAAACGCTAAGAAGTATTAGTGAATTTATCCGAATTAATCAATATCGAATAATAAGTATCTCTTGGTAAAGGTTTACTATATTTTAAATGAGCAAATACTTTAGTATATATAGCTTTTGAGTAATCAAATTTTCGTTTTTTGAAATATAGTATACTGTATTGGAAAAGAGAACCATCCACTATATTTGTCGAATCACTTTTATTTCGTCTAATATTCGGTACTTAGTTTTCTCCAGACTGATATATTATACATACAACTATTCTAGAAAGGTGATGATGTTATGTATGAACAACAAAATAATAGGGATAGAGATCAACAAATGGTGTTTTCTATGCAAGGAGTTCCCACAAATAAAGTTAACATGAATCAATTACCTAAATGGATTAGAATCTTCGGCTATTGTGCATTTGGCTGGATGATAATATTTAGTTTAATTATGATAGTAGGTTTAATTCTTCAATAACTATGCAGATAAACAATTAAACGGGACATTATTTAGATTCTACATCTAAATAATGTCCCAATTTTTATATGTAATTCCTCAATAATATAGGTAACTGATCATAACAAAAAGAACCTGTAGAATATCCTACAAGTTCTTTTTCAAATATTGTTAAAAAGGAAACAACAAACTATCTTCACATTCAATACAGGGAGACCATTTTGATTATGGCTTGATTTTATTATATATCAAATATAAGCTTTCGGAATTGTTGTTTTTTGGAAATTATGTGAATTAAAAAACTAAGATATTTGTATTAGATTTGGTTTACGACCAACTTCTTCTTACTTAAATACACTGCACGATCGGATTTTTTAGCAACTTCCTGTGAATGCGTTACAACAATAATACATTTATTCTCTTTATGTGCAAGTTCTTGAAACAGTTCTATAATATCCATCGCTGTTTCTTCGTCGAGGTTTCCTGTCGGCTCATCTGCAATAAGTAAATCAACATTACAAGATAATGCTCGAGCAATTGCTACACGTTGTTGTTGCCCACCACTTAGTTGCAAGACGTTACGTTTCGCTTCTACTTCAGTGAGTCCTACTTTCTCTAATAACTCTAATGCCCTTGCCGTCTTATTTTTCACTTTAACACCTGTAATTTCCATCGCTGTTAGGACATTTTGAAGAGCAGTCATA
>NZ_QORY01000066.1:0-6052 GCF_008368755.1 Bacillus sp. AR2-1 | reverse complement strand
TTTTTATACCTCCATTTGTAAGATTTTCACTATTGATTATATAGGAACTTATTGGATATTACACGATTTATATAAATTTAGAAAATTAGTATTTTTAATAGATTTATAAATATTTATTTTATATATAAGGAAAAATAGATATATTTCCTATTACATTTTTAAGAAGAATTCATAAAGTATAATATAACGATTGAAAGGAGGGGGTTAAATGGAATTTCAATTATTGGTAACTTGTATATTACAAGAAGGTAATGCTTTCTTTTTAGTAACGAAAGTAGACGATGTTATTACGTTAAAAGTACCGATTACTGCGGGAGTAGCAGGTTTATTCTTAGCTTTAGGTGTACCAAGATGTTCTTAATTTAAGTTTCTAGAGTAGAAGGGAAGGGATATACCTTTCTCTTCTACTCTTACATAATATGATTATGTAAACTAAAATATTGTTTTGTAATAGCACGTTTAAAATGGACATGCATATACTATAATGTTTCATTGGATGTTAGTGATGAAAGGTAGTTTTCACACGTGCATGTAGTGATGTTCATTAAGTTATGAAATTAAAGAGGTGCTATTATATATGAAAAGAAGAACATTGGATATTCCAGTTACATTGCGAAGAGAGTGGTTTTTAATAGAATTAGCCCATTTAACGAAAAAATATGGAATTGAAATTGCAACTAGCAAAATGGAAGCTGCACCGTTTTTAAGAGATCAAGTTACGGAATCAAAAATAGGATCAGGCCTCCAATATGATAAATATGATGATGAGTATATCATTGAAAATTAAAGGATACCAGCAAAAAAATTCTTTATAACAAAATATAAAATAAAGCAGATTCTAAATATGGAATCTGCTTTATTATGAAATACTTCTAGTCAACTATCCTCTTTCTAGTGTTTTTCCTACATATTTTTCTTGTGTTATTCCAAAAGATTCACGAAGAATGCGAGCATAATCTTTTGATTCTATTGGTCGTTTATTTTTTGTGCCTTTAAAGGTTTCTGTATAATTTTTATTTGTTAATGATACGTGACCATAATCAGTTAATTTACAAGTAATAGCCCCTTTATTAAAAGGCGATTCTTTATGCTCTACAATCACTTTTTGAATGTTATTCACTTTTTTCTCATCTATTGGATGTAAAGTGAAAGCATAGCCTATTTTCCATTCGTGTGAAGGTTCAGATTGCAAGAAATTTGTAGATTCCCCGTTAGCTCCTTTTCTCATTTCTAAAATGTGTGTACCTTTTCGGGTAGTTTGTTTGCGAATTCGATATTCTCCCGTTTGAGAAGAAATCACTTCTCCGTTAAAAGGGACGGGATGTAGAGGTAGATGAGATGCAAAACCTGCGTCTATAACATAATCTTTATAATTATGATTTAATATGATAATGACATGACCATCATCGGGTTTCCATTTATTATCGTAAAGATCATAAACAGTACCAGCTACTTTATATACTTGAAACCCACAATCCATTAAAAAGTAATACAATAAGGAGTTTAATTCATAACAAAGACCGCCTCGTTTTTGAATTAGTAACTTTTCTACTAAGTTATTTTTTGAGATGTTTTTAATAGTACCAGCCATAATATCGAGATTTTCATAGGGGAGAATCAAGCCCATTTTCAAGAGAATTTCATCTAAATCATTAAATGTTATTTCTTTTGCAGGAATTTTTAGTCGTTTAAAAAACTCCTTTTGTAAATTGGTCATCATAAAGCATTCTCCTTTCTTTTTACAGAATTTTCTTCTGCTCACCGATAGGTTAGTATTTATAAAAGTTTAATTCAAGTCTGCGAAAATTATCATAATATATGTTTCTCGAAATATTATTTTCTATTCGGAAATTTCAGTTTAAAATTTAATGGTAGGAAAGTCTTACAGTATAAGCCTCTATTCGTTTGTTTTGTATAAAATTAAATAAAAGTACATATCTTCATTAATCTTTTTTATAACTAGGTGGTAATAAAGTGTTTTTTTCCTAAAGTTTTTTCAAGATTTGTATACTTTATATAGACAATAATGATTTAGAGATATTTGGATTTAGTACGGTTAACAATTATTGAGAAACTTTTTTATAGTGTTCTCTCAAAAGGAAGAGATAGAAACAAAGAGAATAACGTGAGTTAAGAAAGAAGGTGTACTAGTAATCTCTTGCAAATAGGGACAAGATTTTGTTTAAGTAAAAAGATTATCTAGTATTAAGAGAGAAGATAAAAAAATATTACAAAGAGCACCTTCTTTCAAAAAAAGTGGGGGGAGTAACATGCGATTGATGAGAAGATGTGTTGCCTTACTGATTGTATTTTTAATTATGGCTCCAATGATTAGCACGAATGTACGGGCAGAAGTTGTAAAAGAGCTTGGAAAGGGATTTCCTGATACAGAAGTATTTACACCTGGAGAATGGTTTTTAGGTCAAAAACCTGCTAATTATGATGAGAATAAGCCTCCAATTCTTTTTGTACAAGGAAGGAATGGGAATGCTGATAGTTGGTATGGAAAGACAGTGTATCACGATATAAATGATATGTATGACTATGCTTTGAAAGCAGGATATCAAACAGTATTTATACAATTATATGATGCTGCTGGGAAAGGGTCAGCTAGTCAGTGGGACAACGGAAAATTGTTAGCACAAAAGTTAGAAGAAATATATAATCACTTCGGTAAAAAAGTTAATATTGTAGCACATAGTAAAGGCGGTATCGATACACAGGCTGCATTAGTAGGATATGGTGCAAATCGATTTGTTGGAAATGTTATAACGCTTGCGACGCCACATCATGGCTCAAATTTAGCGGACTTATCATATAGTTGGTGGGCAGGATGGCTTGCTTCTATTTTAGGTCAAAAAGATGATGGTACGTACTCATTACAAATGGGCGAAATGGCAAAATTTCGTTCAACGATTGATAATAATCCAGCAGCTAAATTAAACCGTTACTATACGGCTACTGGGACTAGCTGGGGACCAGTATTTTCTGCGCTATCTATGGGCGGGTTATATTTGTCATCATACGGTTCAAATGATGGACTAGTAAATGAGTGGAGTGCTAAGCTGCCATATGGAACGCATTTATTTACAGATTCCAGATTTGATCATGATAATATACGAAAAGGATCTGCTGTTTTCTCTCGAATTGAACCATATTTACGTACAGCAAGTGTAGCCGTACCAGCTTTAGTAGCATCCAGCACTAGTTCAAATGAAAATATAGAACAATTAAATACAACTTCAAATCAAAACATATTAGGAGGAGAATTGCCACAAAATCAGTGGATAGAGCAAACTGTTACGGTTGATAAAAAAGCTGAAGGAATAGTTTCTATCTTAACAGCGTCTTCTGATGTAGAAGTACAAATGATGTCTCCAAAAGGAAAAATGTATACAAATAAGGATAGCGTTATTACTACTGGTGAAGGTGAATCTTTCTTTGGTGGTGCGACAATTAGAACATTTAAATTTGATAAAATGGATGTAGGAGAATGGAAAGTTAAAATGATGGCGAAGCAGTCGAAAGATGCATTTCTGATTGTAAGCGATTACAATGATGGTGCACCATTTGTTCTCCAAATGCCTACAAAAGTTAAAGTGAATAAATCTGAGTATAAACTGAAAAAATCACCTGTGGCACCTGAAATGAAAGGGGATCTTTCTATAACAGTAAGAGTAGTTAATAAAGAAGGGAAACTAGTCTCTGAATACAATGAATTACAAAAGGGTAATAACAATACGTTTACTGGTGCTTTGAAGGACATAAAGCAACCAGGAGTATATAACGTTACGATGGATATAAAAGGGACGAATAAAGAAGGACAACCGTATAATCGTACAATTGTTAAGTCGGTTTATGTGGAGAAGTAAGAAAGAATGAGGGGTTTTTAATATAAAAAGTACCGAACTTTTGTAGTAGAAGAGTTCGGTACTTTTTTCATGTTTATTAGATTAACAGAAACGTACAATGGAATTTATGTTTGATTATAGGAATCAAAAGAGCATTATTCAATAAAAAAAGATGCTGAAATAGCATCTGAATGTGAAGAGGATTATTAACTTAGTTTTATAACTGTTAATTCAACTGAATTAATACCATTATCACAAGTTGCAATACTTTGACGATTAAAACCACTATTATTTTTCAGTTGAAGAGTGGAATTAGCTGTCACTGTAACAATCGTTTCGCCTGCTAGTTGAAGACATTCGTTATTTGATGAAGTATTCATTTGGAAAGCGAAATCACCTTGACTATTAGCGAGTGGATTATTATTTAAAAATATAGTCATGACTGGAATATGTGGAAATACAGGATTTGAAGTAGTGTTAATCGTTGAAATGAAAGAAACTCTATAATCACCAGCTTGACTAAATTGTATAGTAGTAGGATTTAGTAAGGAAACTCCTCCTGCTATAGGGCCAACGTGATTAAATGGAAAAGGATCTCCAAAAGGAACAGTTATAAACTCAGTTTGCCAAAAAGTGCCGTATGCTGGACAGCTTTTTTTATGTGAATGGTCGCATGAACATTTTTTATAGGAACTAGAAGAGGAGTTGCATGAACATTTTTTATATGAACTGGAAGAAGAGTTACATGAACATTTTTTATTTGAATTTGAAGAATGATAGTATGAACCCAATATATTACCTCCTATTATGAATGAAGTGTATACTCATAGTATTTTATGCTTGTCTTATATAAAAGGTGATAGATTTGGAGTATAAAGTGCTAATACGATGAAATGTAGTAATAGAATAGTAGTTGTAACGATTTTGAAGAAGAAAAGGTTGATGTTTTGGTGGAAATATCAGTGGAATATCTTGAAAGATTGAAGTAAAGCGGGCACTCATATTTTACATGTGAAAGTAAAACCATTATCCTCAGTTGCAATGATGTGATCGTTTAAGTGAATGTCTATTTTGAAGTGTTTGTATATTAGAGTTTATGGTTATTATCTTTTATTTACATAGTGGGGCAGGAAGAAGACGAAAAGTATCGAATGAATGTACATATGTAGCATTGTTTGCTTTTGGTGTGAATAGTAATAAAAGATACGTTGAAATATTTTAAACCGTAACAAAAGAGCAATTAAATAATAGAGGGAGCAACTTACATGGAAAATATATTAAAGGTATCTTCAAAATCAAAACCAAATTCAGTAGCAGGTGCAATAGCTGGTGTACTAAGAACAAGTGGCAATGTGGAAATTCAAGCGATTGGGGCGGGTTCTATAAATCAAGCGATTAAAGCAATTGCAATCGCAAGAGGATTTGTTGCTCCAAGTGGTATTGATTTGGCCTTTGTTCCAGCATTTCAAGAGGTTACTATTAATGATCAAGAAAGAACGGCGATTAAATTAATTGTAGGTCCTAGAAGGAAAAGGTAACTGCAGTAATTCAGTATTGAAATGAAATTTAACATAACAAACAAAAAGTGTCACAAATGCTTATGAAATAGGCATTTGTGACACTTTTATAGTTTTGTGAGAATAAAAACCTCTAAAACTGCTCATTCTTCTCCCAAGATTCCACAATATAATGTGCAATCGTCGGGTTGAACCCTTTCCCAACTAAAAACATAATCGCAGCAACTTCTGTTAAAGCGTGTTTGTGTGATGTATGTTTTGCTTCATTTAAACCGTAATCTACCCAAGGTTTTACGAAATCTAGTACAGGTTTCTTTAAAGGTAAAAACTGTGTACCGACAACTTGTTGAATTTGTTGTTGTGTTGGTTCTGTAATTGGTCCAGGCGGTAAGATTTGCGGTTGTGTAATATCGAGTGTTGGTCCTGGTGGTAAAATTTGTGGTTGTGTTGGATCAATTGTTGGTGGTTTAGGCGGTGAGACACGTGCGTTGTAGTTTGGTTGGTACATTTGTTGTTGGTATTGTGGTTGTTGCGGCTGAGTTTCGTATGGATTTCGTTGAAATTGTTGCTCTTGATTTTGTGGTGCTACATATGGATTTTGAGGGTATTCATAATTTGGACGTGAGTCGTATGGATTTTGTTGATATTGTTGTTCTTGATTTTGCGTTGTTGCATATGGATTTT
>NZ_QORY01000065.1:0-6295 GCF_008368755.1 Bacillus sp. AR2-1 | reverse complement strand
AACCATCTCTTCTGTTAATGCACCTTCTGCAGATACACCAATGAATACGTCCGCACCTTGTACAACGTCAGCTAAAGAACCTTCAATACGATTCTTATTTGTATATTTTGCAACTTCATCCTTCACCGGATTCATACCTGTAGGACGACCATCATAAATTGCGCCTTTACGGTCACACATAATAATGTCGCGTACACCATAGCGATATAAAAGTTTAATAATTGCAATACCTGCTGCACCTGCGCCATTTGCGACAACTTTAATGTCAGACATTTTCTTTCCAACTAATTTTAGCGCGTTCACAAGACCTGCTACTGTTACGATAGCTGTTCCGTGTTGATCATCATGGAAGATAGGAATATTTGTTTCTTTTTTCAAACGTTCTTCAATAATGAAGCAGTTTGGTGCTGCGATATCCTCTAAGTTAACGCCGCCAAAAGTTGGCTCCATTAATTTTACAGTTTCAACAATTTTATCTACATCGTTTGTATTTAAGGCAATTGGGAATGCATCTACACCAGCAAAGCTCTTGAATAATACAGCTTTACCTTCCATTACTGGAAGAGATGCTTCAGGTCCAATGTTACCAAGACCAAGTACAGCCGTTCCATCTGTCACAACTGCTACCATATTTCCCTTCATTGTATATTCATATACCTTACTTTTATCGTCATAAATTTCCTTACAAGGTTCTGCAACCCCTGGAGAATATGCAAGACTTAAATCTTTTGCATTTTCTACTTTTACTTTTGATACAGTTTCTAATTTTCCTTGATGCACTTTATGCATGTGAAGTGCTTCTTCACGAAGTGTTGACAAACTATCCACTCTCCTCAAATTATTCTAGCTGATATCAATTTCTCCAAGTGGTCTGACCACGAACACTACTACTATAATAATCGAAGTGTAGGGAAATTGTCCATTATATTTTCACAACTACATTTTCTTCCCCGACAATTTCACGAAGTGCTCCTAAACATTCTTCACTTGGATGAATCGATAAACTTCGAGACAATTGTACCATTTTATGTTCCTTTTCATAATAAATTAGTACTTTCGCAAAACCTGAATAGTCAAACAATATTTTAGTAACCTGATTTAAAAGCTTTTTCTCATACTGAGACGACAATTTCACGTAAACAGATGCATCTTTCTTTTCTTCATACACATCCATTTCTTCTAACGGATATAGTCCATTTACAATCCATTGCAACTTATGATTTCTAAGCTCAATCATGCCGTCAACTAAAACAATTGCTCCTTCTTGTAACTTATCTGAGAAATGTATATATGTTTCAGGGAAAAGAACTGCTTCCATTTCATCGTTTTGATCACAAAATGTAATAAACGCCATCTTTTGCAACTTTTTCGTACGAATCACTCTCACGCTTGTTATATACACGATAGCCCTTTGTACTTTTTTCTTATGTCGCATTGCCTGAGCAAGAGATGGAATTTCTAATTCTTTCGCTAACTTCACATACTGCGCTGTCGGATAGCTTGATAAATAAAAACCTAGTGCTTCCTTCTCTTTATTTAACTGTTCAATAAAAGAGAGCTCTTCTCCTTGCACGTATTTTGATTTTGGAACAGCATCTCCTAAATCACGTGCAAGATTTGCGTACTCTAACGCTCCTTTAAGGCTTTTCCATAAATTTGTTCTCGAAACACCAAAATCGTCAAAACACCCAGACCAGACGAACGCCTCTAAATTTCGCTCTGTTACAAACTTTGATGGCATGCGAAGACAAAATTCAAATAAATCTTCAAATACTTTTTTCTCTCGTTCTTCGAGTAATGCTGTCACTGTAGCCATTCCGATGTTTCGAATTGAAAGTAAGCTGTAACGTATCGCATTACCTTCTATTTGGAAATTGTAACCACTTCTCTGAAGAGACGGCGGCAAAACGTGAAAACCTTTCCGCTTCGTTTCTCGTATATACTGCACAATCTTATCTTCATTTCCAATTGCACTTGATAATAATGCTGTCATAAATTCCAGCGTATAATTCGCTTTTAAGTAAGCAAGCTGATATCCAATCATACTGTAGGCTACAGCGTGACTTCGGTTAAAACCGTAATTCGCAAATCTTACAATTAAATCGTAAATTTTCTCTGCGGATGTCTCGTCATAACCATTTTGTAAACAGCCTTGTACAAAATGCTTACGCTCCTGATCTAAAATATCACGATTTTTTTTACTCACTGCACGGCGTAATAAATCTGCTTCTCCGAGCGAGAATCCCGCCAACTTCGACGCAATTTGCATAATTTGTTCTTGGTATACAATTACACCGTATGTTCTTTCTAAAATCGGCTTTAAATCCGGATGTAAATATTCAATTTTTCTTTTTCCGTGCTTTGATTCAATAAAGGTTGGAATTTGTTCCATTGGTCCTGGTCTATATAACGAGTTAACAGCGACAATATCTTCAAATTCATTCGGTTTTAACCCGCGAAGTACATTTCGCATACCACCTGATTCAAGCTGGAATACACCTGTTGTATCCCCTCTACCTAACAATTGGAACGTCTTTTCATCTTGAAGTGGTAAATTTCTTAAATCAATTTGTGTCCCCGTCTTTTTCACGATAAACTTTATAATATTTTCAAGTAACGTTAAATTACGTAATCCTAAAAAATCCATCTTTAACAAACCAAGTTCTTCTAATGCATCAGCTGGGTATTGCGTAACATACACATCGTTATGCCCTTCTTGTATTGCAACACTTCCGGTTAACGGCTCTTGGCTCATAATAACGCCAGCTGCATGAATAGACGTATGACGTGGTAAGCCTTCTACACGTTTTGCAATTTCAAACACACGCTCATGTAACAGATTCCCTTGTATAAACTCACGGAGTGATTGCGATTCCTCATATGCATCTTTTAACGTTATACCAAGCTTTGATGGGATAAGTTTTGAGAATATGTCAATGTCTCGCGGCGGAAGCCCCATTACACGCGCAATATCTCTAATCGCCGCTTTCGCTGCAAGCGTCCCGAACGTTACAATTTGTGCAACACGCAGCTGACCATATTTATCTTTCACATATCGAATCATCTCATCACGTCTTATATCTGGAAAATCGATATCAATATCTGGAAGTGTCACACGTTCAGGATTTAAAAATCTTTCAAATAATAGATCGTATTCAATCGGATCAATATCTGTAATTTCTAATACGTAAGAAACGAGTGAGCCGGCTGCCGATCCACGTCCTGGTCCTGTTAAAATATGATTTTCATGCGCATACTTCATAAAATCCCACACGATGAGGAAATAATCACTAAACCCCATACTAGAAATAACGTTTAATTCATGATTCAAACGCTTTATATGTACTTCTTTCGGCGTACCATATCGTTTCTGCAAGCCTTCTTCACAAACGCGGCGTAAATACATATCATTCGTCTCGTTAGCTGGAACAGGAAATTTCGGTAATTGATTTATATGAAACGGTATTTCTACTCTGCAACGTTCTGCAATTTCTATTGTGTTATAAATCGCTTCTTCTACGTGAGAAAATAGTGCTTCCATTTCATCTGATGATTTTAAATAATATTGATCAGTTTTCAACCTTGGTCTATCTGGATCAGTCATTTTCGTTCCACTTTCAACAGATAATAAGCACTCATGAACAAGTGCGTCACTTTGATTGATGTAGCGTACATCGTTTGTTGCAACGACTGGAACATTTATCCTACTCATAAATGCAGGTAATTTCTCTTGCAGGAGCAGTTCATCTTGAATCGCATGATGCTGCAAACTCATATAAAAATTGTCGAACATACTTTGATACATGCGAGCTACTTCTTCAGCTTGACTCTCTTTGTCTTCTAATAATAATTGTTCAATTTCCCCATCTTTACCTGGTGAAATAGCAATTAATCCTTTCGCATAATGGGCAAGCCACTTTTTCGGAATACCTTCTTTTGACTTCGTCATAATGCTACTAGAAATCTTTAATAAATTTTGATAGCCCATTTCATTTTCAGCAAGTAAAACAAGCGGATAAGATTTTTCCTCTTCTTCACTAAAAATAGAAGCTGTTAAGCCGATAATAGGCTGTATACCATGTTTCTTACATGCTTTATAAAACGGAATAACGCCATACATAACATTTTCGTCCGTAATAGCGAGTGACGAAAAACCAAGTTCTTTCGCCCTGACTACAAGCTCATCAATTTTACAAGCACTTTTTAATAAACTAAAAACGGTTTGACATTGTAAATGCACAAACTTCACTGTTGTACCCTCTCTTTACCAATCTGACTACTTTTATTATAGGTGATGAGGAAAGCGGAAATCAAAACATACTTCTTATACTTTGTCCATATATATGAAGAAGAAAGGGGAATGACGATGGATGTAAGAGAACATACTTTTTTCTCTCTGCTTATTATTAGTTATTTTATTGCCTTTGGGGTTATACTTGGTGGTTCATTAATTGGTGGGTTTGGTGCATTTCTTATCGGAAAACCAACTCTAACTTACATTAATCAATTCGCCCAAAATTTAAGAATCTGGGCACTTGTTGCAGCAATTGGCGGAACATTTGATACTTTTTATAGCTTTGAAAGAAGTTTCTTTGGCGGAGATATGAAAGATATTGTAAAACAAATTCTCCTTATTTTTTTCGCAACGGGTGGTATGCAAACAGGTCTTACCATTATTAAATGGCTAACGCAGGAACATGTATGAGAGTACCAAGTGCCAATACAGCAAAAAAATGGTATTTAGTTTTAGCTGGTGCTGCTGTTGGAGGCGTGTTGAGCTGGTTTGTTTTTTTGTACATATACGGTGTTTTTCAAGAAGAACAAGCTAGTAAAATAGCAGAGCAACGAGAAATTATAGAAAAACAAGAAGCAAAGCTCCACGTCCTTCTCGAAGATCAAGAAAAATTGAATACAGAAAATAAACGCCTCTTAACTATTCAAGAGATTAAAATAAAACTTATAAATCGAGAAAAATACGATTTAGACAACCTTACACTCGAAAATATGACTACGTCTATCCATAATGACCTCCAACATCTTTTAACGAAAAACATTCAAAGTATAGCAAAAAATAAAGACCTACTCAAAAAGGTAATCGAAAACAAAACGTACAAACATTACGATCGGCTATACCGTTTCAAAGTCGATACGATATCTTTTGATACAGTGCTTGAAATTAGCATTACGATAGAGAAAGAAAAATAAAGAAGGAGGGCTTTAGCGCCGCTCCTTCTTTTCGTTCTCATATATAATCTCTTATCTACACAACTCACGTAAATCAGCAAAAAGACGATCCGCTTCTTCCCAAGAAGATGCTTTTGCACCAGAAGCCATCGGATGCCCTCCGCCATTATATTGCATTGCTAATTTATTTATCACTGGTCCTTTTGAACGAAGACGAACACGAATCACATCGTCTTCCTCTAAAAATAGAACCCACGACTTTAATCCATCAATATTACCAAGTGCTCCAACAACACCGGATGCCTCAGAAGGAAGTACATCAAACTTTTCTAACACTTCTTTCGTTAATTTAATGTAAGCTGCTCCTTCTTCTACCATCGTAAAGTTTTGTAAAATATAGCCGTTTAAACGAGCAATCTTTTCTTTCGTCTTATACATTTCATTATATAAATCTGTGAACTTCACATCCATATCAACAAGCTCACTTACATAACGAAGTGTTTTCGCTGTTGTATTCGGGAATAAGAAACGACCTGTATCCCCAACAATACCCGCTAAAATAAGACGAGCTGCTTCTTTCGTTATCTGTAATCCTTTATCTTTTCCATAACTGTAAAACTCATAAATCATTTCACTTGTAGAACTTGCTGTCGTATCTACCCACGTAATATCTCCGTACGGATCTTCATTCGGATGATGATCAATTTTAATTAACATCTTCCCTTTTGCATAGCGTTGATCGTCAACACGTTCTTGGTTCGCAGTATCACATACGATAACAAGTGCATTTTCATATACACTATCTTCAATATCATCCATTACTCGTAAATATTCTAGTGAAGGTTCATTGTACCCAACCGTATAAATATTTTTCTCTGGAAACGATTCTTGTAGAATTGTACCAAGACCTCCCTGTGAACCTAATGCATCTGGATCTGGACGCACATGACGATGAATAATAATTGTATCAAACTCTTTAATTGCTCTTAAAATTTGCTCATGCATATGTATAATCTCCTTTTTACTCAACTTCTTCACTTTAACGTGCAGTAAAAGCCCGATTGGTGCGGGCAAATCATTAGCGTAGAAACATCCTCACACTAATTAAAGT
>NZ_QORY01000064.1:0-549 GCF_008368755.1 Bacillus sp. AR2-1 | reverse complement strand
TTTGGGAGAAATTACAGTATATAAGGTAACTGGGAAAGACTTAAAAGACTATATGGAATGGGCGGCAGGGTACTTTAACTCATCTCGTGCCGGAGATGTAACAGTTAGCTTTGATAAAACCCGTCGTGCTTCTAAATACAGTACGAACGATTTCTTTGGAGGCGTAAAATACGAAATTGACTTAACAAAACCCTATGGAAGTAGAATTACAAATTTACGCTCTATTCGTACAAATAAACCAATTAAAATGAGCGATGTTATGACGCTGGGAATGAATGCTTATAGAATGGAGGCTCTTCAGGCGAAAGGTGGAGCTTTAGAGGGGCGTAAGTTTGAACAAATATGGTCATCTAAACAAGAGAATGCATTTGGGGAAACTGGTGGCACCATTCGTAACCTTGCTATTACATATTTAAAAGAGGTAAAGAATGGTATATACACACCAAAAGTTATGCATAATTGGAAAATTACTGGGGTGAATACACATTCTTCAGAGCACAAGGCTGTAGTGGATCTTGTGAATAAAGGGATTTTAGAAATTCCAAAAAC
>NZ_QORY01000063.1:0-1576 GCF_008368755.1 Bacillus sp. AR2-1 | reverse complement strand
GCGACTTCCTTATGTTAACATTTTCATCTTTCAATGTCAACTAAGTTTTTCATTTTGTTTGCCGCATTCTGCGTTATTGCATCAGCGACTTGTTCTATATTACACCTCTATAGCCTAATCGTCAACACCTTTTATTCAATTAATAATAAAAATAATTCCAAAGTTATTTTCTATATTAGTTTCAGTTATTTAATTCCTCTCATTCAATGAAAATAATGAAAAGGACATCCTATTACATACAAAGCGTCCTTTCCATTAAACATTATATACATGCTCTTATAAACTTTAACATTCTTCATTCTCTTTAATATTTTGATCGTCTGATATAAATAAATCAATTAGTTTACGTTTATCCGCCCATATCACTCCAAATAAAACTAAGCTGCCACCTATTACTATTCTCCGCGTTAAAGATTCATTTAATAGAACAATTGAAGCAACTATACTTATTAACGGTAACGCATTTAAATATAATCCACTTACTGATGCCGAGACTGTCTCTAATGCTCTATTCCAAAACCAATACGCTAAAATTGTTGCCCCAATAACAAGATATATTACACTAAACCCTGTCTTCCATGTTTCGATTTTTGGAAAACCATAATAAAAAGTTTCTGCCATTGCAAATGGTAATAGAATAACAGCTCCAATAATTAAAGTTAATGTTGTAAAAACCTTGTTTGATAGATACTGTTCTTGTTTTGGTCGTTTCAGCAATACTGTATAGAAAGCAAACAAGAACGTACTTAATAAAATAAGGATATCTCCTATTAAAGATACTTCTTGATCGACATTACTAGATGGAATTGTAATAAGAAGTACTCCGATAGCCCCCAATACAATACCGATCCAATAATTAAGCCGAATTTTTTCTTTCAAAAAGAACGCCGAAAAAAGAATTGTAACTAAAGGTAAAGCAGCATCAATAATACTAACATGCAATCCACTTGTTAAAGAAATACCGTAGGATGTGAACATAAAGTACCCAGATACGCCAGTAAAAGATAGTAAACTCATTCTTTTCCACGGGACCTGTTTATGTACAACTGATCTTTTTAATTGTTTAAATGAGAATAGTAAACAGATTCCACCAGCTAAGAAAAGGCGAATAAATAACAAAGTAAATGGCTGAATAGATTCTAATGCCCACTTTGTTGGCGCAATGGCTGTCCCCCATAATATAACAGCCACTAATAACATGCATATTTCTTTCATAATCCCCCACACCCATCAAAAAATATATGTTAACTATCTTAATTATAGATTTTTTCTTATGTAAAATCCTTTAAAAATGAAAAACCGTTATGTGAAAAACAACTGAATAGCTATTTTCCACATAACGGTTTCATATAAAAAGTAAAATATTTTAGTCATTCCACGACTCAATTAATACAAAAAGGTAATTCTTACCTTAACCTAACATTTAAATGTATTACTTTATTATCTTTTATGGCATTATCGTTCAAAATTCATTTTAAACAGTCTCTATTTCATCTTTTTTCTTCTTTAAGATTATTTAATTTATGGATTATGACATTTGGTAAATAAAAATAAGCACAAAAAAACCTAAGTCGAA
>NZ_QORY01000062.1:0-556 GCF_008368755.1 Bacillus sp. AR2-1 | reverse complement strand
CTTTAAAAGTTAAATAAGTTACAATAATTCTTGTCTTAAATGAATACAGTCTGGTAATGATGGCAGAGAGGCCACACCCGTTCCCATACCGAACACGGAAGTTAAGCTCTCTAGCGCCGATGGTAGTTGGGACCTTGTCCCTGTGAGAGTAGGACGTTGCCAGGCAATTGGAGGATTAGCTCAGCTGGGAGAGCACCTGCCTTACAAGCAGGGGGTCGGCGGTTCGATCCCGTCATCCTCCACCATTTAGCCGACTTAGCTCAATTGGTAGAGCAACTGACTTGTAATCAGTAGGTTGGGGGTTCAAGTCCTCTAGTCGGCACCAGAAAATCATGGCGGTTGTGGCGAAGTGGTTAACGCACCGGATTGTGGCTCCGGCATTCGTGGGTTCGATTCCCATCAGTCGCCCCATTTTTTCTTTTAATAATTAATATGCGGGTGTGGCGGAATTGGCAGACGCACTAGACTTAGGATCTAGCGCCTTTGGCGTGGGGGTTCGACTCCCTTCACCCGCACTTTTAATAAAATAACTCATACATGTCTTGCGGAAGTAGTT
>NZ_QORY01000061.1:0-2373 GCF_008368755.1 Bacillus sp. AR2-1 | reverse complement strand
GGTCGCTCATTTGCGACTCCCTTATGTTAACATCTTCATTAGTTAATGTCAACTAAGTTTTTTATTTTGTTTACCGCGTTCTGCGTTATTGCATCGGCGACTTGTTCTATATTACACCTCTAAGATACAACCGTCAATATGTTTTTATAAAAAAACTTCATTTTTTATAAATCCTATTTACGTTATTAAATTATGTATTTATATACCTCTTCTATAAGAATAGATAAGCAACCCATAAAATACTCTATGGGTTGCTATTCCTTCATAAAAACTATTGTTCTTTTGAAGGTATCGAACAACTTTCATCCGTACAAGACATATCGCTTCCACCCTCTGAAGAAAGCTCTTGTAACTTAGGTGCAGGATTCTCTTCTTCCCACACTTGTTGAAGTGCACCGACAAAAGTTTCGAGTGGTTGCGCACCTGAAATAGCATACTTTTGATTAATAATAAAATAAGGTACTCCTGAAATTTGATATTGCTGAGCAATCGATTCATCAATTCTAACATCATTTGCATATGCACCTTTATCATTAATAACACGTAAAGCTTCTTGCTTATCTAAACCTGAAGCTTCAGCAATAGTAGCAAGCGTATCCACATCACTTAAATTTCTCGATTCAGTGAAATATGCAAAAAGTAGATTTTCCGTAATCTCTTTTTCTTTCCCTTGATCCTTTGCAAATTTAGCTAGACGATGCGCATCAAAAGTGTTCGTCGGCTTCATCTCTTCAAAATTAAAATTTAAATCCATACTAGCTGCATGATTTCCTAGTTGTACATTATTACGCTTAGCTTCTTCAATACTAATCCCGTACTTTGATGCAAGTACTTCATTAATACTTGTTCCAGAATAGATTGGAGCATTTTGGTCTAATTCAAAACTTTTAAACTCCACTTCAACATCCTTCTTATGCGGAAATTGCTCTAAAGCCATTTCTAATCTACGTTTCCCAATATAACAAAATGGGCATACAAAATCTGACCATACTTCAATTTTCATAGAAACACCTCATTAACATGTAGTTTTCAATTATTGTAGCACCGGCAATAAGGAATTCAAAAATTTATGCTTCAAACCTTATATACTACAAACTAAAATAAGTTTTTAAATAGAAAAAACGATAATCAAAAGTATAAAAACCTTTCCTTCTGATTATCGTATATACAAATCTAAAACAATCTAATTACGCTGGAATGTATCTCCCCACGAACTTCCATACGGTATTCCAATATTTATTCGAATCTACCTTCTCGGCTTCTCCATGTCCAGCACCTGGAACAATTAATTTCTCTTTTTCTACTTTTGCAGCATTATATACTTCATCTAACATTTCATAAGGAACAAATGTATCAGCATCCCCATGAATAAATAGCATAGGTGTTTTACTTTTCGCCACTTGTTTTATAGCTGAAGCTTCTTCTAAATCATATCCAGCTCTTAATTTTGTAACTGTATTTGCCGCATTCATAACAGGAAACTTTGGCAAATGGAATAGATCTTTTAGTTGATACGTAAATTCATCAATAACAGTTGAGTATCCACAATCTTCAATAATAACTTTAACGTTAGAAGGTAACTCTTCACCTGAAGTCATCATTACAGTTGCTCCCCCCATTGAAACACCAAAGAGTGCTATTTCAGCATTAGGGTCTTTCTTTACAATTTGTTGAATCCAAATCAAAATATCTTTACGATCATGCCAGCCCATCCCTATATAATCACCTTCACTATTTCCATGCCCACGAAGGTCTGGCGCTATGACGTTATATCCTTGTTCATAAAAGTTCCGGATATATTTCGTCATTTTCGATGCCCTACTATCATATCCATGAACTACAATTGCCCATTTATGACTAGATTGTTCATTCATATATTCATAACCTGTTAATTTCAACTTATCGAAAGAATTTATGTTTCGTGTATTAGGTTTATGATTTGATACAAAGTTCGCATCCTTTTCTTCATTTGTAGCGAACACACCTCCCGATGCATTCACAGTTTCTACTAAGTGAGGATTATCCTCTAAAAACTCTTTCTCTTGTTTCGCATTCAACGCATAATTATAAAAATAATTCCCGACTAACATATAAGTAATTGCTAGAAGGACTAAAGCTACTATAGTAATTACACCTATCTTTTTCATATTATCTCCTTAAAAAAATTTAAATCTTCCTATATTAAAGTACCTCGAAAAACAACTGTACTATTTTAACACACCGATAGATTGCTTCTACAAAAAATAGAATAGAAAATCTTAAACTACACATCAAAAATGATGAAAGAAAATGAATATGAGGGGATCAAAAGAATACGGATTACTTACTTGAAGCTGATAAGAAGTTTAAAACACAAAAAAGACGAGTCATTCT
>NZ_QORY01000060.1:0-736 GCF_008368755.1 Bacillus sp. AR2-1 | reverse complement strand
AATCTTTGCCAAGTTATATGGAGACATATAAGAAGTTGTTTGATAAAGCGAAGGTAACAAATGAATCTCAAATGGTAAACGAATTTCATAAGGAATTAAAACCGAAGGGAGTAGAGTTAGCTAGTTATGCTGTAGATCTAGAAGCGTATGTTTCAAATTTAGCTGACCAAGTATTTAAAGATTCTCAAAAAATGATAGATCGGTCCGTTATTACTTTTATCATTCTTGTAGTAGTTACTACAGTCATTATATGTATAGTAAGTTATATTATTAGCAAGCTTATAGTTGCACCTTTACAAACGGTTAGTCGTATGATGGAAAGAGCAAAAGAAGGAGATTTAACTGTACATGGTGAGTATAATGCTAAGGATGAATTAGGTGTATTAGTAAGTGATTTTAACGAAATGATTGCAGGGCTAAGAACAAATATGCAAGAAGTAGAGAATAATATTCAGCTTTTATTCCAACATGCAGACGGAGTAGTATCTGCATCGGAAGTATCTAGTGGTGCAGCGAAGAAAATCACTATAGATATTGAAGAAGTTGCAAATGGCGCAGAGGGCCAAATGCAGGCAATGGAGCAAACTGCGGGTGCGATGGAAGAGTTGACACAAGGAATGCAGAGTATAGTGAATACATCATCCTCTGTAAATGAATTGTCTGCTCAATCAGCATTAGATGCAGAGAGTGGTAACAAATTAATGAAACAAATGATTCAACAGATGGATACAATCCA